>OZ252110.1:0-5000 GCA_965248545.1 Alteromonadaceae bacterium | reverse complement strand
TCTATGTCATCTTCAACATCGTCCTCAATGTCATCTTCAATATCGTCCTCGATGTCATCTTCAATATCGTCCTCGATGTCATCTTCAATATCATCCTCTATGTCATCTTCAATATCATCCTCGATGTCATCTTCAATATCATCCTCGATGTCATCTTCAATATCATCCTCGATGTCATCTTCAATATCGTCCTCGATGTCATCTTCAATATCGTCCTCGATGTCATCTTCAATATCGTCCTCGATGTCGTCCTCAAACGATTGAATAAAGACGTGGTCAAGACGACTGACGTTCTTTTTAGTTAATAACTGCTGTATCAATTGGCTGATCGGGGTGTCACCTTGCTCGAAAGTAACCAGCGATAGCGGTTGCACAGGATCAAATGAAAGGCGATTGACAGGCAGCGAATAAAGCGCAGGGCTGCAGCTGCTAACTGATAGAGCTAGTGCGATTGAAGTTGTTAACTGACGTGTTTTGACTCTCGTTGGCATGCAAAATTAACCTAATATTGAGTACTACCCTGAGTAACCAACTCGTTGTAAGCTTATCAGAATAACGAATGAACACGGAATATATTCGCTTGTTAAACGTCTTTAGGTTGAATTCGAAGCGAAAAACACAAAGCGTTGAGCAAAATAATCGCGCTATTGTTTTGGACGAAATTCCAAGGATTCGCCGATTCGCCTATGGGCTAACACAAGATGTCCATGATACTGATGACTTGGTTCAGTCAATGGTTGAAAAGGCATTTCGTCAAACCTCCGTTAATGGGGAAGATTTAAAGCCTTGGATGTATAGGGTTTTACGCAACCTCTGGATTGATGAAGTGCGAAAGCGCACAGTTTCACGTCGTTACGAAGCATCAACTGTAGCCAACGACGAACTGATAAACGAAACGCTGGACGAGTCTACCATTGAGTCAGAGCGAAATAGAGTAGAAGTGCAAAATGCAATGATGAATTTACCCGAAAACCAACGCGAAATTCTTAGCTTAGTGACTGCGTCAGAACTGAGTTATAAAGACATTGCAATTGTGTTGGATATTCCTGTTGGAACGGTAATGAGTCGGTTGTCTCGGGCGCGTACGCAACTAGCTAACTTGTTGGAGTGTGCTGATGACTGATTCAAATAAAGATGATCAGATGATCAACGCCTATATCGACAACCAACTCAATGACGACGATGTACACGTTTTTTTGCAACGATGTGAAAAAGAGCCAGCGTTTAAAGCTCGTTATCAAAGGCTAAAACAAGTTGATCAGGAGGTGGTTGATTCATTTCAGACAATTGATAATAAGCCGTATTCGAGCGGTCTTGAAGCATTGCTTTCGCAAGCTGCTACTGAGCCGAGTAAAGAATGGAAGTCAAAAAGATATTGGTACGCGATGGCTGCTTCGGCTGCCGCAATAGCGATTACAGTGGTAATGGTTATGTCACGACAATTCTCAGCGGATATCTTTTTGCAGTCCGACATGCAACTGGCATTGAATGACGCGCGATCAGGTCAGGTATACACCATTCACGGTGATGATGCTTCGCGGATCAACGTGCTGTTTACCTTCATCGACAACGAGCAAAAGCCTTGTCGTTTACTCAGTGTCGAGTCTGAAACTGAATCGATAATGCGGGCGGTTGCTTGTTATCAAGACGACCATTGGCAACCGCATGTAGTCGTTCAACGTTCAGTGGCAATCAATCCAAATGGGTATATTCCGGCATCGCGATTCAGTGATGCGCGTATTGATAGTTATTTGGATTTGAATTTAAAAGATGGTCCACTATCTAAAGCGTCGGAAGAAGAACTCTTAAACGGTCTTTAGAACTCGCGGTGCAGAATTTGACTGACGAAGACGCCTTAACTGAAGGCGATCCACGTAATCCAACGTCACCAAACGGCAGATTTATCCTACCCCGGAGTGCAACCTTTAGCGTCAGCTATACGTTCTAGAAACGGCACCCAGTTAATCTGCAGGCTCAATACTGGTATGTATTGAGCCTTTTTCCTACCGAATACTTCATGGCAAGGTGGTTGTCCCGTTCAGCAAACCTTTCATTTGATCAACGTTACTAAAAGCCAGCATCCAACCATCGGCCAATGAGCAAACTACTCGAATCAGCGCCATTTATTTATAAATATTTACATTTGAATCGCTGCAATGAACACGGATGTTTGCAAAACTAGGCGTGCGACCACAAAGGACTGAAATGCCGTTATGCCAAACAGTTTAGTACACAGATTTTGCCTGACAGTGATCACCGCGGGGTTACTCGTCAGTCAATCATTTGCCCAAGACAGATCTGATAAGACCTTTCCGCAGGAAAGCTGGTCATATTATGACTCTCCTGAACAGGCGGGATTCATTCCAAATCGTTTGGAAAGGGTAGAAAAGTTTTATCATAAACGAGATTTTGCTGGGCTGTTGATTATCAAAAATGGTGCTGTGGCAGTCGATTGGGGTGATAACCGTCGTAGATTTCTAGTGCACTCCATTCGTAAAAGCATGTTGAGCGCACTTTATGGGGTACATTCTGCGGATATTGACCTCCAAACCGATTTAAAAGCGCTTGATGTTGATGACGACGGCGAACTAACCGATCAGGAACGCTCAGCAACGCTGCAAGATATTCTCTCTGCACGTTCCGGAGTTTACTTGCCCGCAGCTGCTGAAGCGGGCGATATGGTGAGTAACAAACCCAAGCGGGGGAGTCACGCACCCGGAAGACATTGGGTTTATAATAACTGGGACTTTAATGTTGCCGGTAGTATTTATACACAGCTGACAGGCGAAGAAATCCCAAGTTCGTTCATGCGGCATATTGCTGAGCCTCTACAAATGCAGGACTTCCGAGCAATTGACGGCTACACCGTGAGATCAGATTCTGAGCACCAAGCCGTTCAATTTCGTATGTCTTCCCGTGATCTCGCTCGATTAGGATTGTTGTATGCCAGAGAAGGCCATTGGCGAGGTCAGCAAGTCATTCCGCAAGATTGGATAAAAGAGAGCACACAAGCGCTGAGTCAAACCAATATGGGTAGCAAGCTTCCGCCCCACTATGGGTACATGTGGTGGGTCGAAAACGACGGTAGTTATAGTGCTAGAGGAGTGGGGGGACAAATTTTAGCTGTTTACCCTGATCGCGATATGGTTGTTGTTCTGCGCGCCAATACCTATCTAGAACATTCGGTATCCGATCGCGCTATTAAGAAAATACTTGAGGGTATTATGTCTGCGTCAGAAGGCCAACCAGCGGCTGAACCCAGCTTGGCCATCCGACAGGAGAACCCAAATTCGTACCCAGCGCTACCGAGTCGCTTTCAGAATAAATCGTCCACAATAGCGTTGGCCAGTGAACAAGTCGTCACATTGAATTCCGACGACCAAAATATGTTTGTTAACCTGGGTACAGGCGAACTTGAAATACGTCATTTGAGCGACAACCAATTCACAATCATCGACCGTCAAGAACCGCTAGAAATTATATTGAGTTCAGATGGTGAGATTACCGAATTGAAAACGCCTCGATTGTTTTACCTGCGCGCAGCACATGTTGCACAACTCGGTGATTTAGACAAAGCCTTATATTGGGTTAAGGAAGTCATTTCGATGTCGCCAGAATCTGCCATGGCGTATACCAATATGGCGAAAATCTATATTGCCAAGGGCGATAAGCAAAATGCGAACAAAATGCTCAGCGAGGCCCTAAAGCTCGAGCCTAACAATAAACAGGCTAATGGACTAAAAAAAAAACTGACGATTGAAAAGTGGATGGTCCCATCTATATTGGCAATTGCAACAGTACTATTGATAACTGTATTTTTTGTAGTAAGGAAGTACCGGCAGTAGCAGAAAATTGTCATTTATTTGCCTTTACCAGTCATATCTCTATACGTATCGATATGAATTGGTAAAAAATAGGACGGTTCAAAAATGCGACAATAAAATATCAATAAAGGTTCTCACCTTAGCGGGAAGGTAATTTCTCTCTGGGTATACAAAAAATACACTTAATGGTGGTTCTATATAGGCATTTAGTCTTTCTTCTAATAGACCGTCTTTCAATGCTACCTCAACCACATCTTTGGGCAAATAAACGATACCCATACCTTCAATTGCTGCTTGTGCAAGCGCATTCAGACTATTGATTCGAAGGCGTGATTTAACGCGTTGGCGAAATGAACGCCCACCTTCTCGAAAAAACCACAGTTGATTTTCAGCTACGTCGGTACTGAATAAGCAATTGTGATTGATAAGTTCACTAGGGTGTTCCAATGGCTTATTGGCCGCCCAGTATATAGGTGACGCGCATAAGACCATTGGCATCTTAGTAAATTTGCGTGCAATCAGGTTCTCATCCCGGACTCTTCCAACACGCAATGCTAGATCGAAGTTTTCCTCAAACATATCGACCTGTCTGTCACTTAGGATTAGCGACACATTGACATCTGGGTACGCCCTTTGATACTCGCAAATGATCGAGGGCAATATTTTGTTGCCTAAATCTATCGGAGCGGTGATCCGTAATTCTCCCTTAGGCGCGTTTGTCCCCGCGCTTATCTCTAGCTCAGCCGCTTCAAGCTCATCTAGTAGCGGCTTTACTTGGCCAAAATAACGCTCACCTTCTTCAGTTAAACGAACCGAGCGCGTGGTGCGAGTGAGTAGCCGAGTACCGAGTTCTTGCTCTAAGCGAGCAAGGTACTTTGACACCATCGCTGGGCTAACTTCCAGAACTTCCGCAGCTTTTCGAAAACTTCCTCGGTTAACCACCTCTTTGAACGCCTGAAGTGATGATAACTTATCCATTATAATTAACTCTTGGTAATCAATGTGTTTACTATATATTTTATTATCAACTAATTCGATGTTTTATATAATCCGAAGTGGGGTGATTTTGAGCGCAATTTGGATAGTTATCTTTATGTGGGAGCCAGAGAAACAGTAACGTTCGATTCCTGTTTGGTATCGAGGCTTGGTTCATGATGCCCCAAAATATCTTCACAG